>JAPPCR010000018.1 GCA_028875725.1 Acidobacteriota bacterium | reverse complement strand
CGTGAAGGCTGCGTGCCGCGACGGTCGCGCTCGACCCACCAAGCGCTGGCGACCTTGCGGAGGCGCGCCGCCCCCGCCGACCTTTGGTCTACCCTGCGCCCCCCACCGAGCGAGGCAGGAATGCTCACGCGCCCGCAGTCACTTCCCGGCAGCCCCGCGATGGTTGCGCTTCTCTTCGCGGCAACCCTGGCAACCGCCTGCGATCAGCGGAACCCCGCTTCCGCCCCCGACGACCTCACCACCACGTTCGATACCGTTGCTGGCGTTATCCACGTTGCCAACTCCGGCACACCGGCCCGGTGGCAGCTGCTCCCGGTCGTCTCGATTGGACCCGAATCGCTGACCGAAACGGGCGGCGCTCCCGACGAGTTCGGCAGGGTCAGCGCGGTCGCCCTCGGCCCCGATGAGACCGTCTTCGTAGCGGACGCGGTGAACCACGAGGTCCGCGTCTTCGGTTTTGATGGAGCGCACGTGCGCACGTTCGGTCGCGAGGGCCAGGGACCGGGCGAGTTCAGGAGCCTCTATTCGCTGGCTTGGGTCGGCGACCGGCTTCTCACCTTCGATCCGCGACAAGGGCGCATTGGCGAGTTTTCGGGTGAAGGCCAGTGGCTCGGCCAGAGGCAAACGGCAGGGGGCTGGACGGGCTCACCCGCCTTGCTCCGGTTCTATCCTGTCGGTCCAAACGAGGTCTTTCGCTATGCTCTGAGTCCGGATCTCGAATCTCTCTGGGTGGGCCACCACAGCACCGGAGACACGGGAGACACCCTGCCCCGGTTGTCCGTCCAAACGGACCGCCTACCGGGCGCAACCCCGGGAATCACGTGCGAGTGGGAAGGGGGATTCGGCTACTACCCGCACACGGTCGGGGCGAAGCTCGTGCAGCATCCGGGATCCGGCGGGGTTGTCTACTCCGCGTGGGGGTACTTCTACCGAATCGCAGTCACCAACGCCGACGGGGACACGCTGCGGGTGATCGAGCGCGACCTGCCGCCCGAACCGGTCCCGGACGAGGAATGGGAAGCCGGAAGTGCCGAGTTCGAGGATCTTCGCGAGCGGAGACCGGACGCTTCCTGCAACCGCCAAAGCTACGCCCGGCCGGATCGCAGACCCTTCATCGACGAGATATTCATCGCGCCCGACGGCCAGCTTTGGGTCGACGTGATCCGCGCCGCCGGCAACCGCTGGGAGTTCTTCGATCCGGAGGGCAGGCTGCTCGGCACGGTTCCCGCGGTTCCCTACAAGGAGCGCACCGTCCCCGTCTTCCGGGGCGATTACGTCGCGACAATCCGCCAAGACGACTTGGACCTGGACCACGTTGACGTGTGGCGGCTCGAACCGCAGCCCGTCCGACGATAGACTCCGCCCGGACCCGCACCAAATGTTCCGGGTGGGCGCGAAATTGCCGGGGGTTTGAGGGGGGCGCAGCGTCCCCCCTCGCCAGCCGCGATGTTCAACGTCGCGTCGGCTGGCTTAGCCACCTAAACAGTGGCTTAGCCAGCCCCGGCGGAGCCGCCGAAACGCTTCTCCGGACACCGCCGGAACGACCAGCACTTGGGGACGGGCGGCTCACTCTGCCGCGCTGCCGACTTCCACCTTACCCAGACCCCTCGGAGACGGCGCGAATCGCTTCCACGCGATTCTGCACCGAAGGGTGCGTCATGCCTTTCTGCTTCGCGGACGCCCGCTTGACCAACGCCATCTTCTCCAGCGCCGACGCGAGCGGTTCGCCCCTTCCTCCGAGCAGATCGACCGCCAGAAGGTCGGTGGCGTGCTCGACGCGGCGCATCATCACGCCCAGCGCGACAAAGTACAGCGTGTTGCAGACCGTGATCGCGGCAATGGCGAGCGCGGGCCGGTCGGCAGCGAAGAGGGGAACGATGACGAGTTGAGAGCAGACGGTGATCGCTGCGGCCCACGCGACTCCGGAGAACAGCAACCTCACGTGGTCCCCTCGCACGATGTGGGCGATTTCGTGCGCGAGCACGGCCCGCACCTCATCGAGCGACAGCTCCGTGAACAGCCGTTCGCCGACCAGCAGCCACGGGTTGCGGATCCCCCACAGGACGAACGCGTTCACGAGGCCGCCCTCGTGAACGCGTACGGTAGCCGGTCGCTTGCCTTGGCGGGCCATGACCTCGTCCACCCACGACTGCAAACCGCCCGACTCGGGCGATTCGGCCAAGCACGGCGACCGTAGGAAGGTCAACCACGGCACCAAGAAGGAGTGCGCCAGCCAGAACACGATGTAGA
>JAPPCR010000017.1 GCA_028875725.1 Acidobacteriota bacterium | reverse complement strand
CCGTATGCATCCGGTGAAGGCCGTCAGTGACGGTCACGTTGGTTCGGGCGTGGAGGTATTTGGCGGGAGTGGGAGTGGCCGCGCCTTTGCGGTCGACGGTGAATGACAGGAAGACGAAGGCCGGGCCGGACCCGCGGGGTCAGTCAGACCATCGGATCGGGGAGATGTGTGCCGGAAGGCGACGTGAGGGTGGGTTCAGGCGGCCCGATCGAGGCACTGCGCGGGCTGCCAGTTCCACGGAAGGAGTTCGTCCAGCCGGCTTTGCGGAGTTTCGGCGATGCGGCCGAGCACGTCGGCGAGCCAAGCCTGCGGATCGACACCGTTGAGCTTGGCGGTGCCGATCAGCGTATACATGGCCGCCGCCCGCACGCCGCCACGGTCCGAGCCGCAGAACAGCCAGCTCCGTCTTCCCAGGGCAATACCACGAAGCGCGCGCTCCGCCGCGTTGTTCGTCAGGCAGATGCGGCCGTCGTCAAGGAAGCGGGTAAAGCCCTTCCAGCGCTTCAGCATGTAATCCATCGCCCGGGCCACGGAGGAGTGGCGGGAGAGCTTCGCACGCTCGGCCCGCATCCATGCCTCGAAGGCGGCGACAAGCGGCGCGCTGCGCTCACGGCGCACCGCGAGACGGCGCCAGGCGGACTGGCCGTTGATCTCGCGCTCGATATCGAACAGCGCATCGATCCGCGTCACCGCCTCCAACGCCAGCGGCGAGATCGGCGGCGCGTGCTTGCCGCGCCTCTTGCCGGCCGCGATGTCGGCGAGTTCATAGAACTTGCGTCTCGAATGACCCCAGCACAGAGCCTCGATCACCCGCCCCGGCGATCTGTCGGCCGCGTACAGCCGGTTGAACCCGGCATAGGCGTCGGCCTGAAGCAGCCCGGCAAAATCCCGAAGGTGCTCGTAGGGGTGATCGCCCGAGCGGGTCCGCGAGTAGCGGAACAGCGCCGCCGGCGGATCCGGCCCACCGAACGGCTTGTCATCGCGCACATAGACCCAGGCCCGCCCGGTATCGGTCTTGCCCTTGGCCAGCACCGGCACCGGCGTGTCGTCGCCGTGCAGACGATCCGCCGACAGAACGTGGGCCGCGATCAGATCGTGCAGCGGCTTCAGCGCCACCGTGCACGCGCCCACCTGGTCGGCCAGGGTCGACAGGCTGAGGTCGACGCCCTCGCGCGCGTAGCGGTCGCGCTGGCGGTTCAGCGGCTGGTGCGCCCCGTACTTCTCGAACAGGATCATCGCCAGCAGGTTGGGACCCGCCCAGCCGCGCGGCGTCGGGTGGAACGGCGCCGGCGGCTGGCTGATCTTCTCGCAATCGCGGCAGGTGAACTTCTCGCGCACCGTCTGGATGACCTTCCACTGGCGCGGGATCACCTCCAGCGTCTCGGTCACGTCCTCACCGATCTTCGACAGCTTGTCCGAGCCGCAGCACGCGCAGGATGTCGGCCCCGGCACCACCACGCGCTCGCGCGGCAGGTGATCGGGGAAGGGCTTGCGCGTCGGCTTGCGGCGGGTGAACCCCTTGACCTGCGTCGTTCCGGCAGCCGCCTGTTCGGCAGCCAACTCGTCCTCGGTCGCGCTGGTCTCCAGTTCGTCGAGCGTGAGCTCCAGCTGGTCGAGAAGACGCTCCTTGCGCTCCGAGCGCTGGCCGAACAGCTCCCGCCGCAGCTTCTCGACGGTCAGCTTCAGGAAGGCGATCTCGGCCTCGGCATCGGACACCTTCGCCTCGGCGTTCGCGGCCCGCGCCTCGGCCGTCGCGAGGGCCTCCTTGAGGCGATCGATGTCGGGGCTGCCGTTCATGTGCGCAACGAATCACATGGCCCGATTCGTCGCCACAACAATCGCCCCGGTGAGTCATTTTGTTGCGGGTCAGCCCGCCCGCGACGGCCGCCAGGTCCGCACCGGGTTGCGCCAATCGATCCCCTCGAGCAGGTAGCCGAGCTGGGCGGCGCTGATCGACAACGCACCGTCGCCAGTCGATGGCCACGGGAACCGGCCGCGCTCCAGGCGCTTGGCGTAGAGCGATATCCCGAGACCGTCGAACCACAAAATCTTGACGAGGTCGCCTCGACGGCCGCGGAACACATAGAGGTCCCCCGCATGGGGGTCGCGCCCAAGACCCTCCTGGACCTGGAGGGACAGGGTGTTCATGCCGCGCCGCATGTCTGTCACGCCCGTCGCCAGCCAGACCCGGACACCGGCCGGAACCGGGATCATCGGGGTTCGAGAACCGCCAGAACCCGGGCCAGCGCCGGGGCATTGACCGTCGCGTCGACAACCACCCGCAAGCGACCGTCCAGCACAATCTCCATCCGCCCGTCCGACGCCGCAGCGCCGCCATCGTCCGAAATCACCTCGGCGGACGGCGCGACGACCACCGGAACGAAGGCGCTGGAGCGGGCCTCGCCACCCGCCTCGCGAAACTGGCGCCGCCAGTCGGACAACAGATTGGCGTTCATGTCGTGGCGTCTCGCCACCGCCGACACCGTCGCGCCGGACGCATAGCTCTCCGCAACGATCCGACGCTTCTCGGCTTCGCTCCACCGTCGCGCTCGACGACGTGTCCCACCGTCGTCCCCGGCCCTCGTATTCCCTTCCGTATTCAACATCGGCGATCGTCTCCGCGTGAACCACGGTGGGCACCAGAAGGGCGCCCACTTCCAATCGCTCAAACTCGCCGAAACTCACCGTCTCGCACAGACGGCCCACGCCGGATGCATACGTCCTGCCACGCGAGCAGCGCGAAGCGCCGCGCCGCCCGGTCGGCCGCGCCCAGGACCCGGACCGGGAAGGCCGCACCGTCCTCGAACACGGGCCGCGCGGCGTGTTCAGCCCACGCCGCGCGGTAGTCCGGGTTGCGCCGCAGATACGCCCAGGCCCGCGCCCCGTCGCCCGCAGCCATGGCAACGCGCGTCCGGCGCGCGGCCTACCAGCGTAGGGTCGCCTCGAACCCGGCCGTGTGCTCGGGCTCCGCCCCGTCGCTCTCCCTGCGCGTGGCC
>JAPPCR010000016.1 GCA_028875725.1 Acidobacteriota bacterium | reverse complement strand
TGTTGCCCGGCATGTAAAGTTTCCCTGAAGTCGGCATGTAAAATGTCCCACATTGGAGCTGCGGCCGTGGAGTGGCTGCGGCGTCGGTGGGTGGGACTCAGAGGGATCATCGCGAACGGTTCGTTCGCCGTGGCGTCTCCACCGAACGGAAGAGACGCCATGATCGGAAGAGAGACGCGGGTGCTGCTGCGGCACTATCTGGAACAGGGACTGAGCAAGGCCGCGGTGGCGCGGCTGGCCGGGGTCAGCCGGCGGACGGTGCACCGCTGGATCGCGGCGGGGCAACTGGACCGGGATCTGGACGAGAAGCGGGTCGGGTACGGACCGAGGCGGCCCCGGCCTTCCGGGCTCGATCCCTACAAGGAGATCATCAAGGTCCGTCTGGCAGCGTATCCGGCTCTCAGCGCGGTGCGGCTGTTCGAGGAGATCCGGGAAGCGGGCTACGAGGGCGGCTACGACCAGGTGAGGCGGCACGTCAGCGATGTCCGGCCGCAGCCGCAGCCGGACCCGGTGCAGCGCTTCGAGACCCCTCCGGGGCACCAGGGGCAGGTGGACTTCGCGGAGTTCAAGACGCCGTGGGGGAAGCGGCACGCGCTGGTCGTGGTGCTGGGCTACTCGCGTCTGATGTGGGTCCGCTACTACGAGCGCCAGACGATGGCGGTGGTGATGGAGGGCCTTGAGTCGGCGTTCCGGTACTTTGGGGGCGTGCCCTCGGAGCTGCTGTTCGACCAGATGAAGGCCGTCATCGTCGAGGACAACCGGGAGGTCGGCGGGCGGCTGATGGAGAACACCGAGTTCCTGCGCTTCGCCTTCCACTGGGGGTTCCGGATCCGGGCGTGCCGGCCGTACCGGGCTCGGACGAAGGGCAAGGTCGAGCGGCCGGTCAGCTACCTCCGGCGGAGCTTCTTCTACGGGCGGGACTTCGTGTCGGACGACGACCTGAACGCCCGGGTGCTGGGGTGGCTCGACAAGGTGGCCAACGTCCGCGTCCACGGCACGCTGAAGGAGCGGCCGGTGGACCGGTTCGAGGTCGAGAAGCCGCACCTAAAGCCCTTGGCCCGCTGGCCTTACCGGCCCGTGGCGCCGCTTCGCCCCGAGCCCTCGGAGGGACGGGACGAGGCGGCGGCGGACTCCCGGTTCGTCGAGGTCGAGCGGCGTCCGCTGGCCGAGTACGCCCGGATCGCCGGCGGTGCGCGGTGAGGCCGCCGTCGCGCAGGGAGCGGATCGCGGCCCAGCTCGCCGACCTCAAGATGCCCGGCGCGCTGGAGGCGCTGGACGGCGTGCTCGCCGGGGTGGACGGGGGAGGCACGACGGCGGCCGAGGCGATCGAGCGGCTCCTGGCCGCCCAGATCGAACTCCGCAACGGACGGCGTCTGGAGGCCGCCATGCGCTCCAGCCGCCTGCCGTACGTGAAGACCCTGGCCGCCTTCGACTTCGCCTTCCAGCCCTCGATCAAGCGCGAGCAGATCGACGCGCTCCACGAACTCGGCTTCCTGGAGCGGCAGGAGAACGTGGTGTTCCTCGGACCGCCCGGCGTGGGCAAGACGCACCTCGCCATCAGCCTGGCGATCACGGCCGCCGAGAGCGGACGCAAGATCTACTTCGGCACCCTGACCGACCTCGTCACCTCGCTGGAGGAGGCCAAGGCCGCCGGCAGGCTCGACCGCCGCCTGAAGATCCTCACCCACCCGGCGCTGCTCGTCGTCGACGAGATCGGCTACCTGCCGGTGACCCAGAGCGGGGCGGTCCTCTTCTTCCAACTCGTCAACCGGCGCTACGGCAACGGCTCGACCGTACTCACGTCCAACAAGGGCTTCGAGGAGTGGGGCCGCATCCTCGGCGACGAGGTCATGGCCGCCGCCCTGCTCGACCGGCTGCTCCACCGGTGCCACATCGTGAACATCCGGGGCAACAGCTACCGAATGCGCCGCCACGCCGAACTCTCGAAGGCGATCCACCCGCTGGCTAGCCGAATAGACGCCGAGTCACCAGCGTCCGGAGAGGGTCCGTCATGACGACCTCGCTCCCGGCCCGCTGCCCCGCTCCGGTCGCTCCGCTCCCTCCGCGGGGCAGCCGCAGAACCGGGACATTTTCCATGCCGATAACCGGGACATTTTACGTGCCGATTGACA